>NZ_JBLIQL010000059.1:0-700 GCF_047525655.1 Pontibacter sp. 13R65 | reverse complement strand
TAACGCAATTGACCCATGACAGAAAAAGCTGTCAAGTACCAGGCGCCGGCCCTGGAGAAGGGCCTCGACATCCTCGAGTACCTGGCCCTGAAGGCCGTCCCCCTCTCCCAGACCGAGATCGCCGTCGGCATTCACCGCAACCCCAACGAGATCTTCCGCATGCTCGTCTCCCTGGAGGCCCGCGGCTACATCAACCGCGAGGAGATCTCGGGCAAGTACAAGCTCTCCCTCAAGCTCTACAACCTCTCCCACCGCCACTCCCCCGTCGACGAGATCCGCGCCGCCGCCCAGTACCCCATGCACCAGCTGGCCGCACGCCTCAAGCAGTCCTGCCACCTGAGCGTGCTCTACCAGAACCAGCTCATGGTCATCCACCAGGCCAAGAGCCCCAGCCCCATCGCCCTCTCCATCGAGGAGGGAAGCCTCTTCCCCCTGCTGCTCACCGCCTCGGGACGCGTGCTGCTGGCCTACATGCCCCCCGAGCAGCGGCAGGCCGTCCTGGCAGAGAACCAGCTCTTCCTCAGCTACTCCAAGGCCCAGCAGAAGAAGTTCCTCCTGCTCCTCGACCAGATCCGGCAGACCGGGCAGCACGGCGAGGACAGCGAACTCTCCAGGGGCGTCACCGACATCGTCGCCCCCATAGGCGATGAGCGCGCAGGCGTGGTCGCCGTCCTGGCCGTCTCCATCCTCACCACCGAGT
>NZ_JBLIQL010000058.1:0-761 GCF_047525655.1 Pontibacter sp. 13R65 | reverse complement strand
TTCTTGTTGGGGATCAGGACGCTCACATTCTCTGGTCCGTAGCCCAGGTAACCCAAATCCTCGACCAACACGGTGTGGTCGGGGAACTGATGGCCCGCCTGGTCAGCCATTGTCTTGTCATGCACGCTGCCGGGATAGGTGCTGCTCAGAAACAGGATGCTACCCCGCTGGTCAGTTATCAGGTTATTCTTGACCGTGTGCGTCTTCTTCTTGCCGCTGTACTCGTGCTTTTGCCGCTCATAGACCACAGAACGCGGTATGCCTCGCTCCGTAGCATCCATCAGCAGCACAAAGCGCGTGAAGGAGAGCAGGAAGGCATAAAGCTGGCAGCCAAAGCGCTTTGGCAATACCTGTAGGCGGGCCAGCGCCTGCTCAAGCAGGGGCAAAAGCAGTTTTACCCACTTGCTTACCCGCGGCTGTTTCATCCCCCACAGCCTGCCATGGTAGTGCTGACGCGGGTTCTCCTTGAGGTAGGAAAGCAGGAAGAGCAGCTTATTGAAGCTGCCAGCCAGGCTACAGCGGGCATCTTCCCTGAACTTGGGAATCCTACGAGGGTTGCCCTCCAGGTTATAGTCCTCAAAAAACTGCTCGCAGAGAGGACCGAACTCAGAGAGCAAGCCTATAAACTCTTCCGGCTGAAGACTCGTTAAGGGTAAATATTCGGAGCGGTTTGGTTCTTTATCATTAGTAGTTTGCATACTAGAATAAAGAGCCGGCCGCTCTGTTTTGTTCCTACTACTATATTTTCAGAATAAGCTTTA
>NZ_JBLIQL010000057.1:0-880 GCF_047525655.1 Pontibacter sp. 13R65 | reverse complement strand
AGAGCGTGTTTAAATTTTAATTAACTGATCTTCAGGTTAATCTGTTTAATATGACCTGACAATTATGCCATAGAACCCAACTTTGAGCGCTTTCAGGTGTTTTTTCATGGTCCTTGTCGAGCCTTCTGAAGAAGTTGAACATGCCGAAAGCCCGCTCTGTGACCCACCGCCATTTGACCGGCACAAAGCCCTGCGTGCCCGGTGGCTTGGAACTTATCTCCACATCCACCCCCAGCAGGTTCTGGCCCACCCAGGCCATGAACATCTGCTCATAGGCCGCATCAGCCAGGATCTTCTCCATGCGGTGCAGGTATCCTCTGAGCGGGGCCACCACCCGATCGGCCATCGCCCCGTCGGCCTTGTTGGCACTATGCACCACCACGCCCCACACCAGGCCCAGCGTGTCGGTGATCACGTGCCGCTTGCGCCCGTTGACCTTCTTGTTGCCGTCCACACCCGTCTCTTCAGACACAAAAGGGGCTACCTTAACAGATTGGCTGTCAACGCTCAGCAGGCGCGGAGAGGCTTCTTTGCCCCGCCTGGCGCGCTCCTTGATGTTGAGCGAGAAGTTGAGGCTCTCCAGCGTGCCGTCCGACTGCCACTTGCGGAAATAGTAATACACCAGCTCCCACTTAGGGAAGCTTTCCCTTGGCAGGTTCCGCCACTGGCAGCCCACCCGAAGCACGTAAAAGATCGCGTCCACTATAACCCGGAGGCTATGAACACGTTTCCTTTCAATAGGCAGCGATTGCGACACCACTTCCCATTGCGAGTCAGTTAGTCTCTTGTATTGAGATTCCATAAGCCTTAAAGTTTGGTCACTTTTGCTTACGGACTGACTCGCTCTTTTTACCCATTCTTTAAAATTTAAACATGATCT
>NZ_JBLIQL010000056.1:0-1056 GCF_047525655.1 Pontibacter sp. 13R65 | reverse complement strand
TTATAGGCAGGATCCGGGGCACTGGCGGCGGACGCCGGAATGGCCACCAGCGCGGTGACGCCTAACTGCTGCGCAATCGCCAGCTCTGAGCCGGTGTAGTAGCCCTTGTCAAACAGGGCCGTGAAGGAGCCGTTGCCCACAATGCTCTTGGCCCGCCTGAGCATACTGCCCATGGCCTTGGTGTCATTGTGGTTGGTGACCCGGTAGTCGATCAGCAGGCAATGGCGGGCGTCCACGGTGGCCTGCACGTTGTAGGCCACCTCGGTGATGGTGTTGCGGATGATCATTTGCCGGCTCTCCGGGTCCGAGATGGAGACCTGGTCCTGGCCTGCCTCCTGGAGATGCTGCAAAAGCGCAAGGTAGTACTCCCGGCGACGGGCGTGGCGGGCGATGGAATCGGCCAGCTGCTCTGCCTGCTTGGCATCGTCTACCTGCGTCAGGGCCTGCTGGCAGTCTAGGAGCTTCTGCTCGATGTAGGCCAGGTGACGGGCGATCTTGCCCCGGTTGTAATTGTTCTTCTTCGAGTTCTGGGCCCGAAGCTTGGTGGAGTCGCCGGCCAGCAACTCGCCTCCTATCAGGTGGAAATGCTGGGCCAGTTTGACTGTGGCGCGAAAAACTTTGGTGATGGCCCGGCTGTTGTTCTTGCGGAAGTTAGCGATCGTGTTGTGATCGGGCCTGAGCTGGCCCAGCAGCCACATCACCTCCAGGTTACGGCCACACTCCTTTTCCAGGCAGCGGGAAGAACGGATGCGGTTGAGATAGCCGTAGAGCAGGAGTTTGAGCAGCGTTGCCGGATGGTAGGCAGGGCGTCCGTTCTCGGGGAAATCTGTGCGGAAACCAAGCCGCTCGAGGGGGAGTGACTCGACAAAGGCATCGATAAAGCGCACCTCGTTGTCTGGGGAGATCAGCTCCTCCAGGCTGGCCCCACTACAAGGAGGCTCGTCCCGGCAAAAAGCCTGTTTGAATTTCATAGCAGTAAGCGACTAGTACTCTTACAGGTAGTCCTTTGCCAGAACGAAAGTTACATGGTAGAGGAGTTGTTAGACAGTCTGACGG
>NZ_JBLIQL010000055.1:0-1251 GCF_047525655.1 Pontibacter sp. 13R65 | reverse complement strand
ACATGACTCATCCCGAATTTTAGTTGATTGGGGATAGAAAAGGAAGAACCTCCTGTTAAAGTGGTAGAGATATCACTTAAAGCAGGAGGTTCTTTATGTCTAGACAAGTTAATAACGCAGGCACTGGCAGCGATGTTTTCTCCCTGGCCCGCTTTTTCTCCCATCGTCTCTCCTCTTTTCTGGCTCCCTTCCTCCTCGAGCTAGACCGGCTGCTCGACCGCCGGCTGATCAACACCTTCTCCGGCCTCTGTGAGAGCATCCTCCGTCACCGCACCCGCCCCACCTCGCTGCTTCTGACAGAACTGGGCGAGGTGCTGCTTTCTCCTGCCAAGGCACCGGCCGGAACAAAACGCATTTCCAACCTTTTAAGAAGCCCCCGCTGGCATGCCGGCGTGATAGCCGACTACCTGGCCAGGCAGGCGCAGGCATACGCACAGCAGCTGCTTGAAAAGCAGGAGTTGGTGCTGCTGCTCTGGGATGAGAGCGTGCAGGAAAAGCCCGAGAGCCTGCAGAGCGCGGTAAGAAGCAGCAAGGCCAAACGCCTGCTGCGCATCAAGAGAGGCTACTATGAGCCGCCTACCAGGGAGGCGGTGCATGTGCCGGGGCTGCGCTGGGTGGGGCTTCTGCTCTGTGGCCTCAAAGCCCAGCCCCTGGTGGCCAGCTTCAGGTGGTGGACCAGCCGCGGCAAGCAGGCCACTTCCTTGGCTCAGGTAAAGCTCAGCTTACTCCAGTGGGCAAGGGAGACTTTCGCCTCTGCCGTGCTGCATGTCTTTGACCGGGGCTATGCCTCCAGCCAGTGGCTGGGGCTGCTGCTGGCCAGAAGGGACCGTTTCCTGATGCGCTGGCCCTCGGCCTACAAGCTCCTGGATGTGCTGGGGAGGGTAAAGCGGGCCAGCCTCTTTTCTGTGGGCAGGAAGGCCTCCTCCTCTCAACTGGTGTGGGGCAGGAACAGGAAGTGTCAGCTCAGGCGCAGCCTCTTGTGGATGCCCGGCCTGCACCCCCACTACTTAAGCCAGCCCCTGACACTCATCATCTGTCGGCCTGGCCAGAAAGGACGCCAGCCCTGGTACCTGTTGACCGACGAGGAGGTGAGAAGTGACAAGGATGCTTGGCGGCTGGTGCATGCCTACGCCAGAAGATGGCAGATAGAGCAGAGCTTCCGATTTACCAAGGCAGAACTGGGCATGGAGAGCTGCCGGCTCTGGTTCTGGGAAAACAAGATGAAACTGCTGCAGATTGTCACACTGGTGT
>NZ_JBLIQL010000054.1:0-1350 GCF_047525655.1 Pontibacter sp. 13R65 | reverse complement strand
TTAACTTCATTGAATCAGAAAATTATATTCAATTAAGCAAAGCATTAAAATAATATATCTCCGCACAACCAAGTTCAGCCTTTATGGTTGGCTCCGCCTCGCCCATCGGCTGCACGAGTACCGTTAGCGGTTACTTCAAAGTATGAAAAAATTTCTCGAGCGATACCATGAAAAATTCTCAATAGAGATTAACCAGCCTAAGTCTAAGGTGATGGAGACTATCGCACGAGAAAAAGGAAAGAAAAGAGACTTAGCAAGCATACTTGGTATTGGCTTTATCGACTACAAAGAAGTGAAGCTAACCAGTGAAGACTCAGTGGAGATAGAAGTAAACCCTAAGATGTTCAATCCCTATAGAGGCGCAGGCAAAATAAACATCACATTCAATGAAGGAAAGAGGGCTTCAGAGACAACAGCGGAAGGTGAAGTAATTCCTTATACTGGAGCTTATTTCCTTGCTATCTCCATATTTTTAAGTTTTCTCGTGTTTTTGACTTTGTTTGCTCTTGTTACTGATAGTGGCACTTTGGGTGTGGTTATAGTGGTCGGTGGGTGGATTGTAATTCTAACATTCTTGTATCTACTCCCATTCTGGTACAGACGCAAACTAAGGGAGTACAGAGATTCGTTTCTGACTGATCTGAAAGCAAATAGAAATAAAAAGAAAAGCATCCGCTAACCCTGCACATAAACCAAGCTTCGGCTACGCCTTACTCATTTTATGTACCAGCCGTTGGCTCAAATTAAAAGCATGAAACCCAACCCTTATAATTTCCATAATACAGACTCTTGTATGAAGTCACCAGATGGAAGTAAAAAGTTAGAATACTATAACCTAACTGAGTTTGCTATGTCAAGCCCTCTAATGGGTGAGTGCTTTTTGGTTAATGGAGCTAAGAAAATAACAATTGATGAGAAGTGTACTGGACCTCCAGTCTGGTCCAGTGACAGTAGATATGTTGCTGTTCCTGTTTGGAGATTTCGATTACCAAAAGGAAATCCTCAAAAAGTATTGGTGTACGACACCGAACTTGACATCTCTTTTATAAGTGAAGAAAGATTTAATGTCTTGACTTTGCTGGAAGTAGATGGACAAAGGGTAGTTGGTTCAAACACTCCTAATGATGAGATTGTAGAAATAGAGCTGGGAGAATTGAAAAATAACTCGAGCCAACAAGGCACATGAGCAAAGCTCTGCTACGCATCGCTCACCTCATGTACAACACCGTCAGACTGTCTAACAACTCCTCTACCATGTAACTTTCGTTCTGGCAAAGGACTACCTGTAAGAGTACTAGTCGCTTACTGCTATGAAATTCAAACAGGCTTTTTGCCGGGACGAGCCTCCTT
>NZ_JBLIQL010000053.1:0-1426 GCF_047525655.1 Pontibacter sp. 13R65 | reverse complement strand
ATTTCGACCCATCCTTTGTAGCGGACGCGCTCGCGCTCGGGGTCCAGGGTGAAGAACTCCACCTCGGCCTCGTAGAAGTACACCCCGTCGCTCACCCGGCCCCCGTCGCTGCTGGTCCCCTCCCAGTTGATGTAGGGGTCCCCGCTGCCCTCATAGACCTTGCCCCCCCACCGGTTGTAGACCGTGAAGCGCGTCGAGCGCACGAAGCCCGTCTCCCGGTCGGGCCGGAACACGTCGTTGCGCCCGTCCCCGTTGGGCGTGATGATGTTGGGAAGCGAGAAGCGCAGGCAGTTGTCCTTGCACACCTCGTTGCTCGGGCCGCTCTCCCGCCCGTTCTCCCCCGTGGCCGTCACCCGGTAGCAGCCGGCGAAGCTCTCCAGCCCCCCGTGCACGTACCGCGTCTCCGTCGTCGTCCCCAGCGAGGTCCACTCCCCGTCCAGCCGCGCCTTGAAGTAGACCGTGTAGTAGGCGATCTCGTCGGTGCAGTCCCCCGTCACCTGCGGCACCCACGTGAGCACGTTCTGGTAGGGGGGCGGCGACTCCTGCACCGAGAAGCGCTCGCAGTCCAGCTCGTCCACCGCCAGCACCGGGGCGCAGATCACCCGCGGCAGCAGCACGCAGGAGCGCTGGCTCAGGTTCAGCAGCGGCTCGGGCAGCCCCGCGATCCCGTAGGCCCCCACCGTCTCGACATAGTAGCAGTACACCTGCCCCCGCGCAAGCCCCGGCCCCCGGTCCACGTAGCTGCCCCCCTCGGCCGTGCCCGCCACGCTGTCGATGAGCGCGAAGGACTGCCCCTCCACGGCCCGGTAGATGCGGTGCGGCCGGCCCCCGTTCTCCCACGGCACCTGGTAGTCCCAGCTCACCGTGATCTGGCTCTCCCCCTCCTGCGAGGCCTCCAGCTCCAGGCGCACGCTTGAGGCGCTCGTCGAGTCGTAGAGGGCCAGCGAGCCGGCCACCGTATGGTAGAACTCGAGCTTGTAGCGGTAGGCCTGCTCGAGCGTGTTGAGCCCCCGGTCCACGAACACCGTGTCCGTCAGCGCGTCGAAGGAGGCCACCGGCGCGTAGCCCTGGCCCCCGTCGGCCCCCTGCCCCTGCTTGCGGTAGAGCCGGTACTGGAAGGGGCCCTCCAGCAGCTCCACCCCCGCCCCGGGCTGCGTCCAGCGCACCGTCACCTGCCCGGCCGTGGCAGAGGTCTCGTCCACCGTCACGTGCGTCAGGTAGGGGATGTCCTGCTCGACCACCGCGCAGGCCTCGTTCGAGGCAAGGCTCTTGCCCCGCCCCGGCACCGGGAACTCGGCGTAGATCATGTAGCAGTACTCCTTGCCCGACTCCAGCCCGCGGCCCCCGTTGTTGTCCAGGTAGCCCACCTGGTCGGCCCCCACCTCGGCGATGAGCGCGTAGCCCGTGCTCCCCGGGATGCCCGTCT
>NZ_JBLIQL010000051.1:0-2554 GCF_047525655.1 Pontibacter sp. 13R65 | reverse complement strand
TGGGAGGGGACCAGCAGCGACGGGGGCCGGGTGAGCGACGGGGTGTACTTCTACGAGGCCGAGGTGGAGTTCTTCACCCTGGACCCCGAGCGCGAGCGCGTCCGCTACAAAGGATGGGTCGAAATCGTAAGATGATGAAGCAAGAACAGAAATCAGTACAGCAGGCTATTGTGTTTTACGATGGCACCTGCGGGTTTTGCCAAGCAAGCGTGCAGTTTGTACTCCGGCACAATAAAAAGGAGAACCTGCATTTCGCGGCGCTTCAATCTGAGCTGGGCCTCCAACTAACCTCAACAGCAGTGACTAAGTCTAAGGCACCGCTTCCCGATTCGATGCTGTTTTATGAGGAAGGCAATTTGTATATGGAGTCTGATGCGGCGCTTCGCATTGCCAGGCATCTTCGGTTTCCGTTTTTCCTGCTGACTTATGGCCGAATTATTCCACGCTTTGTGCGGGATACAGTATACCGGATGATTGCCAGAAACCGTTACTTAATAGCTGGTCGGGACCAAGCCTGCCTGTTGCCAACTCCACAACAGCGGAACCGCTTTTTAGCCTGATATAGCAGCCAAAGTGCATTTAAGCAAAAAAAGTACGTATAGCTAAATATAAATATTGAAATTCTCGTAAAGGTTACGGTAGCTTACCAGAGCTCGGAAGTCTTGGGTATGGCAACATTAATTTTTATTGAAAGGGAATAATTTTCTAAATATAAAATAACAGCAGGTAAGACGCTGTCTTTCTGATTTTATTGTACTGCCTGGTACTAAGTTATACCATCAACAAAGGTCTTTCATCTAAAGGGGGGACCTCGAGTGTAAATGCACACTTACCGGCTGAATCAAAAAATAAATTTAAATTGAGGCAAATTCTGATGCCAGGCCTATTCTAAGTTTGTTGCTGGGGCAGCAGGAAGTGGAGAAGAAAAACCATTAAACCGTTGCAGGATACTTGCACGGCCAGGCTTCAAGAGCACTATCATTTCTCATGTAAAAGTATGAAGAAAAGTATACACCAAAAATTACAATTGCCATTTTCCTGTTTATTCGTTCTGGTAATGGTGCTGCTGTTGGTTTCGTCTACCAAAGTGCAGGCTACTCACATACGAGCAGGCGACATTACGGCCAAAAGAGACACCACTCCCAATCCTAATCCCAGGCGCTACTTCTTTACCATGGTAATTTACCGCGATACGGGTGGGGTGCAAATGGAAAACCCGGTAACGGTTTTTAACGGGCTTAACAATATCACGGTGCCGTTATATCGGATGGTGCCGATTGGTAACCAAACGGAGAAGCATATTTTCCGATGGGAGACAACTTATCCGGCTGATGGTACTTACACTACTTCCTGGACAGGCATACTACGAAATCCACAGATATTGAATCTGGCGGCACCTTCAGAGCAGCATAGTTTCTACATTGAAACGACTATCAACATCAACTCTTTGCGTGGTTTTAATAGCACACCTGTGCTTACCGTAGATCCGATCGACCTGGCCTTAACTTNGAATCTGGCGGCACCTTCAGAGCAGCATAGTTTCTACATTGAAACGACTATCAACATCAACTCTTTGCGTGGTTTTAATAGCACACCTGTGCTTACCGTAGATCCGATCGACCTGGCCTTAACTTTCCGGAAGTGGGTACATAACCCGGGTGCATACGATGCCGATGGCGATAGCCTTGCATTTAAGTTCCGGGTGCCGCAGCGTCGTGAAGGTAGTGGTATTAATGGTAATGTGATTAACGTGCCGGGATTCGTGATGCCAAATGAGCGTTTCCCTTGCAGAACAGCTGATAATCCGAGCACCTTTACACTAGATCCGCGTACGGGGCAGCTCGAATGGAACCAACCCTGTATGCAGGGTGAGTACAACATTGCTTTTGTGGTGGAGGAGTGGCGTGTGTCGCCAAATGGCGGAGCCGTAAAGCTGGGCGAGGTGGTGCGCGACATGCAGATTCTGGTGCGGGAAGGGCCAAACCGGCCGCCGGTACTGGAGCCAAGAGATACCTGTATCGTGGCCGGCACAACACTTGAGTGGCTTATGCGGGCAACCGACCCCGATGGCGACCGCATCACAATGACCGCTTCGGGTGGTATGATTCCACCGGCTACTTTTACTCAAACCACGAATACACCTGGCGCGGCAACCGGCTTGCTAAGATGGGCCACCGAGTGCGCAGATGTGCGGGATGAGCCATATCTGGTAGTGGTGAGGGCAGAGGACCAACTGCCCTTGGGACAGCGGCTCGCTGACTTACAGCCCTGGCGTATCACGGTAGTCGGTCCACCTCCTGAGAACCTGTTGGCGACGGGGCAGGGGAAGGACGTGGCCCTCTCGTGGGACCCGTACGTGTGCCGCAACGCCTCTGTGATCCGGATCTACCGGCGGGAGGGCCCCTCGGGCTTCGAGCCCGCGGAGTGCGAGACGGGCATCCCGGGGAGCACGGGCTACGCGCTCATCGCCGAGGTGGGGGCCGACCAGGTGGGCTACCTGGACAACAACGGGGGCCGCGGGCTGGAGTCGGGCAAGGAGTACTGCTACATGATC
>NZ_JBLIQL010000050.1:0-3009 GCF_047525655.1 Pontibacter sp. 13R65 | reverse complement strand
CCCTTCCTTTTTTTACTCTATCTCTAGAATTGACGCAGGTGGTGAGTGAACACCGACCCGCGCGGATTTTAATTTCGTCTCTATCAGTCTCTCAAAGAACTTGCGGAAGAGCATCTCTCTTCCCTTGTGCCGCTGCCTTAGCGGCTAAGCCTCAACGGCTTGTGTCACTGTTTTACTCTACTCTTTCTCTTTTTTTCTGCTCCCTTCCGGAGCGGGTTGCAAAGGTAAGAAGCTTTTTCCTTTCTGCAAGGCCTCAGGGAAAAATTTTCAAACTTTTTTTCCTTTCCTCATCCTGCCCTCTCCCCTCTCCTGCGGCCCCTGTTACAAGGCCCCTCAAGAGGCTTCCCTCTGGAAGCGGGTGCAAAGCTAAGAAGCTTTCCCTGATCTGCAAAACAAAAACAGAAAATATTTCCTGAAGCTTTTCCTTCCTTCTTTCCCTGCGGGCCAAGTCCAGGCCCCGAGGTCCGCCTCCTCTGAAACGGGAGGCAAAGGTAAGCATCTTTTCCGCCCCCGCAAGCACCAAGGCAAAAGTTTTTTTCGGCGTCTCTCTTTGGCCTTGCGGCCTTTCCCGTCCCTGCCGGATGGGGATGCAAAAGTAGCAAACCCCAGCCGCATTCCAAGCGCCAGGCGCAACAATTCTGGAATATTCGCCTAACTCCCTTAGACACAGCACGATTGTTTTTCGGTGCCCCCCTTCTTGGCCGCAGTCCCCGATCAAAGCCTCTGGGAGGCCTGTTTCATTAGTAGAATTGGTGAGCTAACCAGGGCAGAAACAATTTTAATGATGACACACCTAAGAAGTTAAGGAGACAATAGCACACTCACCATAGTTAATGGGATATGAACGGCTTCTACAAGGGTCCTTGCTTTTCTCTTTCGTGAATCAAAGGATCCAGGCTCTGAAGTTGAACATAAGTGGCTATTCTGATTATCCCATCATCTGCCGAGAAAAGAAACTGACAAGTGTAGCAGTCGTGTTCACAATAGCCTCGCCCAAGTCGTTTAAATATTAAAGACATCACCAAAGGCTTATATCTTTTAAGAGCCCAAGCCATCCTTGTGCCAATATTTTACTACTACCTATAAAAGCATAAGGCAATCTTTTGCAATTCCACAATGTAATTAACCTATATTTGTAAAGAAGCATATTTACTTATAGCACTTATTTAAATCTAGCTAATATTAATTAGCAGTACCTAGTTAGTGGAAAGCAGATTGGCTGTGCTGATGAAGTGCTATAAGCTGGCAGCTAGTACAAATATAACGTCACCCTAAAAAATTACAGATTATAATACCTATCATGAAAAATTACCTTTTACTCGCGATTTCCTTGTTAATATTTGCATGTAGCTCAAAAGAGGAAGAGAAAGAAAATTCATTAGAATGGTCTCAGAAGATGGTTGAGTCGCACGGTTTAGTTGATTTTTACACCAACCGACACCACCAGGCTGAATTAGCTAATACTGGCTGGGATTATGTTTCTGGACTTGTTGCAAGTGCTGTGCTTAAAGCTTGGGTAATGTATCCGGAGAAAACCGAATATTATGAAGCCGTAAGAGCCTTCGCAGATAGAAACCTTAATGAGGATGGCACTGTGATTCTGAACTCTAAGGGAGGTTCTGCAATTAGACCAAGTAATATTGATGACTTACCTGCCGGAAGAATTTTTTTCGCTCTTTATGAGGAAGAATTGAAAAAAGGCAATACCAAAGATGCCGAACGGTATAAAACTGCAGCAACTGTAATTCGCAACACTCTAAAGCACGACCACTCCCGGATAGCAGAGGGATTGCCTGGAGCCGGAGGATTCTTTCACAAAGCCATTTACCCTAACCAGATGTGGCTAGATGGTTTATACATGGGCTCTCCTATCTATGCTCAATGGCAAGATGCATTTGGAAAATCAAATGCACAAGAGAATACAGAAAGTTGGGATGATATTGCTTTACAATTTAAAACCATCCATAAGTATACTTATAACCCAGAAGCTCAACTGAACTATCATGCCTGGTCAGCCGAGCCAACCGACTCTAACTCCTTCTGGGCCAATCAGCAGGAACCTTTTTTAGGGGCTAGTAAAGAATTTTGGGGTCGAGGAATGGGCTGGTATTTTGCCGCACTGGCAGACGTATTAGAATATATGCCTAAAGACCATAAAGACTACAATGATGTTTTGAAGATATTCAATCAAGTAGCAGTAGGGCTAAAACGTCGGCAAGACCAGGAATCAGGGGTATGGTACCAATTATTGCAGTATGATGCTACAACAACGGCTGATGGCAAGGGAGACATAGTAGATGGTGAAACATATAATGTAGGAACAGATCCTAACTACTTAGAGGCATCTTGCTCCTCTATATTTACTTATGCTTATCTAAAAGGAATCAGGCTTGGCCTCCTTGATAAAGCAACTTACCAACCAGTGGCAGAAAAAGCTTACCAAGGCCTGCTTAAAACTTTTATTCGTGAAGATGGTGGCAAAACCAACATTATACAAACCTGTGCTTCGGCTGGCTTAGGCCCTGCCAAAGACCCATCTCGTACAGGAACGGTCAATTACTACTTAAGCGGAAAAGATGTAACTATTGTTGAAAACGAAGGAAAAGCAATTGGAACGTTTATAATGGCCTCGTTGGAGTACGAAGACTACAAGCGCAGTAATAAATAGAGCATTACAAAAATTAACTGAAGCTTTATAGCATTCAGAAAGCTACAGGCAGTCTATAAAATTTCTGAAGCTACAAAATTTTATAGACTGCCTTATTATAAAAGAGTGAAGGCGCTAATTTTATAAAATATACTAGGGGCTTCTAGCTCCTTCCAACAGTAGCCCCTCCAGATCTTTATTATTGTTAGTACTTTTTTTATCTATCAACCTCTAAAAACATGACTCATCCCGAATTTTAGTTGATTGGGGATAGAAAAGGAAGAACCTCCTGTTAAAGTGGTAGAGATATCACTTAAAGCAGGAGGTTCTTTATGTCTAGACAAGTTAATAACGCAGGCACT